>NZ_JARUBP010000003.1 GCF_029626225.1 Asanoa sp. WMMD1127 | reverse complement strand
TACATTACTTTTTACTATCAACAAACTCTATAATCATACAAAAAATACTCCCTATATTCAGAGAGTATTTTTTATTATGATTATTAAATTTTAAACTAACCCATTTGCGACTAACCGTTCTGCATTTTCAACGGTATTCCAAGCCGCCCCCTTAAGGAGATTATCAGCAACAACCCACATATTAAAGGAACCAGGATTTTCTTCATCTGCACGGAGACGACCAACAAAAGTGTCACGCTTGCCAACAGCATTAATTGGTTGAGGATAAACCTGGTGCGCAGGATCATCCTGCAGAACTACCCCGGGAGCGTCCTTTAATACTGCCCGCAATTGGTCAACAGTTACCGTTGGATCGTCAACAGTAAAGTAAATTGATTCTCCATGAGCAATTGGGACAGGTACACGAACACAAGTGGCAGTAACCTTAATATCCTTAGCGTCCATGTCGTTTAACATGATCTTCTTTGTTTCATGGATCATCTTCCATTCTTCATGGGAGTAACCATCATCTTCAAAGACATCGATCTGCGGTAATAAATTAAAAGCTAATGGATAATGCTTCTTGTCACCCTTTGTTGGCAAAATCTTGGCATCTGCTTGCATGTCCTTACCCTCAAGGTAGTCTTGAGTTTCTTGTCGCAATTCATTTAAAGCTGATTGACCTGCTCCTGAAGCTGCTTGGTAAGTCGAAACAATAATTTGATTCAATCCAAATGCTTGGCGGATTGGTTCCAATGCTACCACCATTTGAATTGTCGAACAGTTAGGATTAGCAATGATTCCGTGATGATTTTTTAATGCCTCTTCATTTACTTCTGGAACTACTAGCGGTACATCAGGTTCCATTCGAAAAGCACTCGTATTATCAACACAAACTGCTCCCCGTTTTACTGCTTCTGGAAGGAACTTTTTTGATACTGATCCACCAGCAGATGAAAGCACAATATCAACCCCATTAAAAGAATCAGGTGTCGTTTCTTCAACAGTGATCGGTTGACCCTTAAATGATAATTGCTTACCAGCTGACTTAGCGGATGCCAGTAATTTCACACTCTTTACCGGAATTGTTGATTGTTCCAATTGTTGAATCATCCGTGTACCAACCGCACCAGTAGCACCCAAAATTGCGACATTATATTCTTTACTCATCTTAGTTCCTTCTTTCAACCTATCCTAAATTATTCATAAAATTTTGT
>NZ_JARUBP010000002.1 GCF_029626225.1 Asanoa sp. WMMD1127 | reverse complement strand
GAAATTTATCTCGTTCACCTTCTTTCAATTGTTACTAATTATAAAAAGTCAATCGGGATAAATCATGAACTAAATTTTAAATTTTGGTAACGATCAGCGGCAATTTAATTCACGTTCTAAATCACGAGCATAAAATTTCAAGATTTGTTCAATCGCTATCACATCATTTTGGGCTTGATGATATTTAACCCGGGGAAGATGCAATAAACGACACATCTTTTCCAAACTGATCCCACTTTTACTTTTCCATACTTCTTTAGCGACTAGCTTTTCCAGATCTAACGACTGAATCGTGCGCCAGGGACGGTCCTCTTTCCTAATTTTTAATCGATTTGCTTCATAATTCAATGATTCAAAGTCAGTTCCATTATCCCAGCTCACAATATAGTCAGGCCGCTCTACCGCAATGAAATGAAAAATCCGGTTAAAAGTCTGTCTAACCTCATATCCGTTTACTTCTGAAAGGCGGAGGTCATATTGTCGCAAAAAGGCCAATTGTCGCTCAGCAGACATATTCTGGGCATAGAGGTAGTAATTAAAGCTGTTTTGTGTTTCAAACATCTTCCCCGCAATCTGAGCAACGCCATTTCGATGCTTCTGCTGATCCTGAAAAAACTCAAGGTCTAAAATAAGAAATCGCGCTTGACTATTTAATCGTTGACGTAATTGATCAAAGTTTTTAATGGCTGGCGCTTTCTGGTCTTCTTTGTCCTTCTCGGCTGGCAACGACTGTAAAATCATCTCTGTCACCGGTGCAAAAGAACTAAAGCGAACTACCGACATCCCATCTTTTGGCATCTCTACTCCTCCTAAACATATGTTCGATTAATTATATCATAGAGTTGAGAGTTAGCATATAAAAAATAGGACTGGAGAAAATTTTGTTTTCTCGCAATCCTATTTTTCCTAGTGTAAACATGTGATAAAAGTGATTAAGCCAAAGATAATACCAGGGAAATTTGCCCAGAAGACTGGCCAATCACGTTGCTGCTTGAAGTAAGCATAAATACACCATAACGTACAGTTAAGCGCTGCCACTAATGGTTGTAAAGGAGCACCGTAATTTCCGGCCAAATTATTCTTAATCTGTGAAATGTAAGATACATACATCAAAATAGCTACAACTGTTGCAACCTTGCTTAAGATGTCGATAAACTTGGTCTCTTGAATAACTGGTTTCTTTTCATTTACTTTTTTGGGGTGTTCTACTAAATGTGCAGCTTTCATTATAATCTCTCCTCAATCAAAACTTTTTGTAAATCAGTAAAACGTTTTATTTCGATAGCACATTCTTTATGATCAATAATGTACAATATTTATCTAATACGTTTTTCTTTAATATACAAGTTCTGACTGCAGTTGGGACTAATATATTTACGATATCATCCTAACACTTTGTTCAGTAAAACGCAAACTGCACATTTGGCTCATTTAAGCGTTTTAAGTGACAAAGCGTTTATTCTTAGTATAATTTCAAAGTATGTAAAATAATTTCAACTTTGGAGGCCTTTTAATGGAAACAGTCAAAAATATTATTATCGGGTTTGGCAAGGGCGGAAAAACACTCGCAAAGTTTCTCGCTCAACACGGAGAACAAGTTCTTGTTATTGAAAAATCGAAGCAAATGTACGGGGGAACCTGCATTAATATTGCTTGCCTTCCCTCCAAACGGCTAATTATTGAAGCTGCTCATGGAACCTCATTTGAAGACGCAGTCGATGGGAAAAATGTGATGACATCCCAACTCCGCCAAAAGAATTATCAAATGTTAGCAAGTGAAGATAATATCACTGTCTTAGATGGAACCGCTCATTTTACTGGTAACCACACAATTGATGTACAAACGCCAGATGGGCATACTCTTTCTTACAAGGGCGAACGTATTTTCATCAATACTGGTGCAACATCAACCATCCCCGACATTCCTGGATTAAAGGATAGTCGTTTTCTTATGAATTCTACTCAAGCGATGGATCAGCCTAAGTTACCACGTGAACTCGTAATTATCGGTGGCGGTTATATTGGTCTTGAATTCGCAAATATGTTCACTTCCTTTGGTTCACACGTCACGGTTCTTGATCACCATCAGACTTTACTACCACGTGAAGATGATGATGTGGCTGAAATGGTAATCCAAAACTTTAAGGATAACGGGGTTCGCTTTGAAGTTGGGGTTGATATTAAAGCGATTGGCGAACAAGATAATCAAGCTGCGATTACTTTTGCCAGAACTGATAATCGTGAAACAACCATTTTTGCTGATAAGATTTTAGTGGCAACAGGCCGAAAACCTGCAACAGCGGCCCTTGATTTGCAAAATACAGATATTAAGGTCGCTAAAAACGGGGCGATTGTTGTCGATGACCTCCTCCACACTAGTGTTCCTAATGTGTGGGCAATCGGGGATGTTAAAGGGGGTCCCCAATTTACTTACATCTCACTTGATGACTTCCGGATCATTAAAGATGAATTATTCGGTAATAAGGAACGCCGAATTAGTGATCGTTTAATTGTTCCTACTAACGTCTTTATCGAACCTTCCCTTGCACAAGTCGGCTTAACAGAAAGAGAGGCGCAAAAACAAGAGAAAGATTACCTGCTCTTTAAGATGCCTGCTGCTGCAATTCCAAAAGCAAAAGTATTGAAGGATACCCGTGGACTGCTTAAGGTATTAGTCGATCCACAAACGAACTTAATTATTGGGGCTACCCTTTATGTCCAAGAAGCACAAGAAATTATCAACATGATTGTTCTGGCAATGCGGGCAAAACTTCCCTATCAAATGCTTCGTGACCAAATCTATACCCACCCAACAATCAGCGAAGCGTTCAATGATTTATTTAAACAATCAGTAGATAAAAAAGAATGATAAGAAATGGAAGCGGGAAATAATCTCCGCGACAAGGCTCGAGGCTAGTGCCACGATATCGTAACAATATTCGTATAAAAAACGAGGCTGTTGAAAAAACAAAAGTTTTTTCTCAGCCTCATTTTTCTATAGCTTATTATCAAGACGATCAATTAGTTTAGAAATGTGA